>NZ_LECT01000039.1 GCF_001027925.1 Rhodopirellula islandica
GGAGCGGAGCATCGCGGAGAATGGGGGGAAGAGGGTGCTGAGCTGGTGGTGATTGAGATGGAATCAAATGAAGTTGACTGATGTGGTCATTGGTGCAGCGATCGAAGTTCATCGCCGGCTTGGTCTCATTTGGGTTTGATGAAATTGGATGTTGGCATGTTCATCAATTTTCACGAAGCAAAGTTGATCGACGGCTTGCATCGCATCGTCAACCGCTACAGCGGACCCAAACCAGATTGATCGGTGCCCTCTCTCCGCGAGGCTCCGCTCCTCCGCCTCTCCGCGTTTAGAATGGCCCGCTGATTTGGAAGGTGGTCATTGCGTGATCGTTAACGGATGACGATTCGGCCCAGTCGCCCCGATGCAAACATTGCCGTCTTTCCAAAGGGTGGGTTGGGATCTTTGACGGCCGATCCATGGGAACGTGGTGTGATTGATTGATGCGAAGATTGAAACGCGGAGTGGCGGAGGAGCGGAGCATCGCGGAGAATGGGGGGAAGAGGGTGCTGAGCTGGTGGTGATTGAGATGGAATCAAATGAAGTTGACTGATGTGGTCATTAGTGCAGCGATCGAAGTTCCTCGCCGGCTTGGTCTCATTTGGGTTTGCTGAAATTGGATGTTGGCATGCACATCCAATTTTTTAAATCACAATTGATTGATGGCCAGCATCGTCAACCGTTACGGCGGACCCAAACCAGGTTGATCGCTGACCTCTCTCCGCGAAGCTCCGCTCCTCCGCCTCTCCGCGTTTAAAATAGCCCGCTGATTTGGAAGGTGGTCATTGCGTGATCGTTAGTGGGAGACGATTCGGCCCAGTCGCCCCGATGCAAACATTGCCGTCTTTCCGAAGGGTGGGTTGGAATCTTTGACGGCCGATCCATGGGAACGTGGTGTGATTGATTGATGCGAATGTTGAAACGCGGAGTGGCGGAGGAGCGGAGCATCGCGGAGAATGGAACGTGAAAATGTCACGCTGTTGGAGATTGAGATGGAACCAAATGAAGTGACTGATGTAATCATTGGTGCAGCCATTGAAGTTCATCGCCGACTTGGTCCAGGGCTCTTGGAGCATGTCTATCGACGTTGTCTGGCATACGAACTTCGGAAGCGAGGCTTGGCGGTTGTGGAAGAGAAGCCTGTCGCGATTGACTACGACGATCTGCATGAACCTTGTGCTTTTCGTGCTGATCTCTTGGTGGAAGGCTTGGTTGTCGTTGAATTGAAAGCGAAGACTCAAATCCATCCCATCGACAAAACGCAGACTCTGTCATATCTGCGTTTGATGAAACTGAATGTTGGATTGCTGATCAATTTTCACGAAGCAAAGTTGATTGACGGCTTGCATCGCATCGTCAACCGTTACGGCGGTCCCCAACCAGGTTGATCGCTGACCTCTCTCCGCGAAGCTCCGCTCCTCCGCCACTCCGCGTTTAAAATGGCCCGCTGATTTGGAAGGTGGTCATTGCGTGACCGTTAACGGATGACGATTCGGCCCGGTCACCCCGATGCAAACATTGCCGTCTTTCCGAAGGGTGGGTTGGAATCTTTGACGGCCGATCCATGGGAACGTGGTGTGATTGATTGATGCGAA
>NZ_LECT01000040.1 GCF_001027925.1 Rhodopirellula islandica
ACATCGCTGAGGCCGCGGCATGGCAAAGCTCTCCCTCTCGGAACCGACTGACAAGACAACTGGATCCTACGCAGCGGCGGTTGGGAGTCAATGTTTGGTGGGTGGCACCATCCGGTTGTTATGTTTGGTGGGTGGCCCCATCCGGTTATCCTTGGCAGGGTGGTCAGTGCGCGAACCGAATGCAACTCATTGAAAAAGTTAAATTGACAATTGAAAAATGCGAATTGATGCGATTTCATCCACGCATTCCGGCATTTTACAATTGTCAATTTGCACTTTCACTTTTTCAATCGCGACAAACGCCGTATCAATACCATTCGTCGGAAACCGCCCAAACCGCCTTGTTGATTTCATCTTTATCAGCCCAGGCGATGCCCCTGGCTTCGATGAGGATGGCCGTTGGCCAACAAAACCGACCGCAAAAGCGCAATTTCAAAACTGACGCGGTGGGTTGGGACGGAGGGGCGGTGGTGATCCGAATTCTTGGCGAATCCGGCTACGGGGTGGGAAAACATCGAGAGGATTCTCGTCCGCTACTGGTAGATCTTCACCGAATCAACCAACATCTGCACCGGAAATTCGGTAGTGGCATCCGGCGGGCCCAGAAATCCTCCTCCGACGGCGACGTTCATCAACAGATGAAACGGTTGATCAAACGGGGCAGGGTACTTTCCGCCAGAGCTTTCCCATCTCGTTTGCTTTTGCACTGATTTTCCATCGATCAACCATTCGATTTCGTTCGCTCGCCAGTTCACGGCAAACGTGTGAAAGTCATCGGCGAAGGTTCCTTGCTCCAGCGTGTATTCATCGCCCGTGTGAATGTTGTTCGGCCAGGGTGCGCCGTGATGCAGCGTCCCCAACACGACATTGGGTTGCTGGCCTCGCATCTCCATGATGTCAATCTCGCCGCTGGCCGCCCAACCACCGTATTCGTCCTTGGTTGGTAACATCCAAATCGCCGGCCAGATGCCTTGTCCTTGGGGCAACTTCGCTCGCACTTCGATGCGACCGTACTTCCAATCCCCTCGGTGCTTGGTTCGAACTCGCCCCGACGAGTACTCTCGCGACGTTCCGCTGATGGCCGCGTTGTCACGCCGAGCCTCCAGAACCAGACAGCCATCCTCGACTCGCACGTTCTCAGGGCGGTCGGTGTAGATCTGAAGCTCGTGGTTGCCACCGCCGAACGCGTTGACCTCGACCTCCCACTTGGAATAGTCCAACGAGTCCCCGCTGAAATCGTCTTGCCAAACCAATCGGTCAAACGTCTGAGCGTTTGCGTGGCGGAAACTGCATCCAAACATCGTGATCGCCATTCCGACAGCGACCGCGAGTCGGATCATTCTGCGAAACCGCGTTTGCGAAGCAGGGCTTCTGTGTCGACATCACGACCGCGGAAATTGCGGTAAGTTTCGACGGGATCGATTGTGTCGCCGACACTGAGAATGTGATCGAACAGCTTCGCAGCGGTTTCCTCATCGAAGAAGCTTCCTGCCTCGACGAACATCTCCGCCGCGTCTGCCGTCAGCGCGTCGCTCCACAGGTAGCTGTAGTAACCGGCTGAGTACGCGTCGCTGCTGAACAGGTGACTGAAGTGAGGCAAGCGGTGACGCATCGGCAATTCGTCTGGCATGCCGATCTCCGCCAACGCCGACTTTTCAAACTCACTGACGTCAATGTCGCCGGCCTGCAACTGGTGCAGCTGCATGTCCAGGATCGCACAGGCCAAGTACTCGACGGTTTCAAACCCGCTGTTGAACTTCGACGAAGCTTCGATCTTGTCGAGCAGCTCTTTCGGCATCGGCTCGCCGGTTTCGTAGTGCGTCGCGTAGCGAGTCAACACTTCGGGCGTCGACAACCAATGCTCCAACACCTGCGAGGGGAACTCGACAAAGTCGCGAGCCACGTTGGTGCCGGACTGCGATGGATAGTGCACACGACTGGAAAGTCCGTGCAGGGCGTGGCCGAACTCGTGGAACAACGTGGTCGCGTCGTCCCAGGAAATCAAAACCGGCTTGCCGTCCGCAGCGGGAACGAAGTTGCTGTTGTTGGACACGATTGGTGTTCGCACGGGAACGTCCGCGGAGGCGGGATCAAGATCCCATCCTGATTGGCCTCGGTAATCCATCATCCATGCACCGCTGCGTTTGCCTTCGCGAGCGAATGGGTCCAGGTAGAACAGTCCCACGTGGCTTCCGTCGGACTTCTGCACCACTTCGTAAACGGTGACATCGGGATGGAACACAGGCAAGTTGCCGATGGGCCGGAACTGGAACCCGAACAGTTCCTCCGCACACCACATCATGGCTTCGACCAAGCGATCGAGTTGCAGATAAGGACGCACTTCCGCCATGTCCAAGTCGTACTTTTCAGCCCGGACCTTTT
This sequence comes from Rhodopirellula islandica, assembly GCF_001027925.1. NCBI lineage: Bacteria > Pseudomonadati > Planctomycetota > Planctomycetia > Pirellulales > Pirellulaceae > Rhodopirellula > Rhodopirellula islandica. Next base: position 2,383 of record NZ_LECT01000040.1, read on the forward strand.
CGGCGTAGTAGCGGTAATCCCACGGTTCGATCTTGATTTTCGGTTTACCAGCCGCTTGCATTTCTGCGTCGGCGATGGCTTGCATGTCCGCCACTTCCGTCGCGACACGCTGCACGGCGTGAGGCCAGACCTTCATCATCAATTCCATCGCACGATCGGGGGTGCCCGCCATCGTGGATTCCATTCGCCAATGAGCGTGTGTGGGATAGCCGAGCAACTTGGCGCGGGCCGCACGCAGATTCAAGATTTCGCGAATGATGGCTTTGTTGTCGTGGGCATCGTTGTTGTCGCCGCGGAAGTAGTAGTTCCGCCAAACCTGTTCGCGAAGCTCACGATCATCCGCGTTTGTCAAAAACGGGTCCATCGACGAACGCGTGTTGGTCACAGCCCACTTGGCCTTGCCGCCTTTTTCTTTCGCAGCGACCGCCATCGCATCGCGACTCGACTGCGGCACACCAGACAATCGCGACTCATCGTCAATCCAAGTGACGTGGCCCTTCTCTTCTTCCAAAACGTTTTGGTTGAAGTCGGTGAACAACCGAGCCAATCGCGTGTTGATCTGCGACAGCTTGGATTTGTCCTCTGGGCTCAACCGAGCCCCACGACGGACAAAGCTCTTGAATGTTTCATCCAGCAAACGCTTCGCATCATCATCCAGAGTGACGGTCTTCTTCTCGAAAACGTCGTCATGAATCGCTTCGATGCGAGCAAACAAAGCCACATTCTGCGTGACTGAGTCCGAGTAAGCAGCCAACTTGGGTGTGATGCTGCGTTCCAAATCCGGGATCGGCCCCAGGTTCAGGTTCCCCGCGTGCACGTCGAACAACACCTCGACTCGGTGCAGGGCTTCACCCGCGGTTTCCATCGCGAGCAAGGTGTTCTCAAACGTGGGCGCCGCCGACTGATTGGCAATTTGATCGATTTCCTTTTCAGCCTGCTCGATCGCAGCGTCAAAGGCGGGACCAAATTCATCGACACGGACTTCGTTCCACGGCGGCACCCCGCCATGAGGCCCCGGCCAGGGTTTCAAAAGCGGTGAATTTGAAAGGAGAGATTGCGAGCTGTTCACGGAAGTTTCTTGTGAATAGGAAGGCTGGACCAACACGATCGCGGCAAGGAAGCTTGCCGGAACAACACACCATCTCATTTGATGAACCCTTTGGATTTCAGAAGTTCCACCACCGCATCCGCACAGTCAGCGATGGAAGTGGTGGAGGCGTCGACGGCCAAGTCAGGATCGCTTGGAACATCGTATGTGGCAGTCACACCGGGGAAGTTCGCCAGCTCGCCAGCATCCGCTTTCGCGTACTGCCCCTTGGTATCCCGTTCCCGGCAAACTTCCAATGGAGTCGCGACGTGAACGACCAAGAACTGATCTTCGCCAATCAACTTGCTGACTTTCTGACGCACATCATCGGACGGTGCCACCAAGGATGCCAAGCAGATCAGCCCAGCATCATTCAGCGTGTGAGCCAAGTGCCCGCTGCGACGCAAATTTTCACTGCGATCATCCGCGCTGAAGCCCAAATCACGGCTCAGCCCGCGACGAACATACTCGCCATCGACCACAGCAACTGATCGGCCCGCGTCAAACAATTTGCGTTCCACGGCTTGCGCGATCGAAGTCTTGCCGCTCCCGGTCAGCCCCGTCAGCAGCACCGTGGCTGGTTTCTGTCCGAATCGTGCCAAACGCTCTTCCGCGGTCACGGCCGAGAGAGTGTCGCCGGAATCATCCGATGAAGCTTCGTCGTCCCAAACCGACTTGTGACTTCCGGTGGTCCCGCGATCCAGGATCATGCCCGCGGCAACGGTCGCATTCGTGATCCGATCGACCAGGATGATCGCTCCCGTGGTTCGGTTGCGACGGTATGGGTCGTAGTGAATCGGTGCCGACAAAGACAATCGAACACGTCCGATTTCGTTCAGTTCCAGAGTAGGTGCTGGCAAGCGATGCAGGTCGTTCACATCGACTTTGTAAGCCAACGTTTCAACATTCCCTGGGACCGTTTGAGTGGTGTGTTTGACGAGGTACGTCTTGCCAGGAACCATCGCCTCTTCATTCATCCAAACCAACATCGCTTCGACGTCGGATCCGCTTCGTGGCATGTTGCCACTGCGAACGATCATGTCACCGCGACTGGCATCGATTTCATCTTCCAATGTCAGCGTCACCGCCAATGGAGCGTAGGCTTCATCCAAGTTGCCGTCGTAGGTGACGATTTCTTTGACCTTGGACTTCTGACGACTGGGCAGGACGGTGACCTCTTCGCCTGTGCGGATGATCCCGGATGCGATCGTCCCACAGAACCCACGAAAGTTGAGGTTGGGACGATTGACGTATTGAACCGGCAATCGGAAATCTTGCAGGTTGCGATCCGAACCGATGTAAACGGTTTCCAAGAAATTCATCAACGTGCTGCCGGTGTACCACGGCATGTTCTCGCTGCGGTCAACCAAGTTGTCGCCATTGAGAGCACTGATCGGAATGAAGTGCAGGTCAGGCAAGTCCAAGCGGGTGGCGAAATTGCGATAGTCTTCGCAGATCTCGTTGAAGCGTTCTTCGCTGTATTCGACACCGTCGATGTCCATCTTGTTGACCGCCACGACCACGTGACGGATGCCCAACAACGAAACGATGAACGAGTGGCGACGGGTTTGGGTCAGCACCCCGTGCCGCGCGTCGATCAGGATGATCGCCAGGTCCGCGCTGCTGGCACCGGTCGCCATGTTCCGCGTGTATTGTTCGTGACCGGGCGTGTCAGCGATGATGAATTTGCGTTTCGCTGTGCTGAAGTAGCGGTAGGCGACATCGATCGTGATGCCCTGCTCGCGTTCTTCTTTCAAACCGTCCATGAACAACGAGGGGTCGAATCCACCTGCCACGCTGCCTTGACGAACGGAGTCACTTTGGACCTTCGCCAATTCGTCTTCGTAGACCAACTTGGAATCGTAGAGCAGGCGGCCGATCAACGTGCTCTTGCCATCATCCACGCTGCCGCAGGTGATGAAACGCAACAATTGCTTTTGCTCATGCTGCTTCAGATAAGCATCGATGTCGGAGGCGATCAGATCAGATTGATGAGACATAGGAGGACAGCTTTTAGCAGTTAGCCGTTAGCTTCTAGCAACAGCCGATCGGAGGTACAGATTACGTTGAGACGGGCGCGAATGCCGCTTGGGCGGCACCGCTACCGACGAGCTAGCCGCTAGCTGCTAGTAGCCAGCAGCGGATCGCAAAGCGATCAAAAGTAGCCGCGTTCTTTTTTCTTTTGCATGCCGACGCCGCCTTCGTCTTGGTCAATGATTCGACCCTGGCGTTCACTGGTGCGGGTCAGCAGCATCTCTTGGATGACCTCGGGCAGTGTCGTCGCTTCGCTCTCGACCGCTCCGGAAAGCGGGTAACAACCCAGGGTTCGGAATCGCACCATCCGGGTCTCTTCTTTCTCGCCCGGCAACAAGGGCATGCGATCGTCATCACGCATCAACAACATTCCATCGCGATTGACGACTTGGCGAGGTTCCGACAGATACAGCGGCACGATGGGGATGTTTTCCATGTGGATGTACTGCCACACATCCAATTCGGTCCAGTTGCTCATCGGAAAGACGCGAATCGACTCGCCTTTGTTGACCCGACCGTTGTACAGGTTCCAAAGTTCGGGGCGTTGATTCTTGGGGTCCCAGCGGTGCGATTTATCGCGGAAGCTGAACACGCGTTCTTTAGCGCGGCTTTTTTCTTCGTCGCGACGGGCACCACCAAACGCGGCGTCAAATTGGTACATGTCCAACGCGGCCTTGAGCGCGTCGGTTTTCATCAATTCAGTGTGTCGCTCGCTGTCTTCCCACGGAGGGATGTTGGCTTTCAAGCCCTCTTCGTTGATGTGCACCAGCACATCCAAACCCAACGTGCCACGAACATATTTTTCGCGGTGCTCGATCATGTCCTTGAACTTGTACGTCGTGTCGACGTGCAACAACGGGAAGGGCAACTTCGCAGGGTAAAATGCTTTCAGGGCCAAGTGAAGCAGCACCGCGGAGTCTTTGCCGATCGAGTACAGCATCACAGGTTTTTGGAACTCCGAGACCACTTCTCGGAAAATGTGAATGCTCTCGGCCTCGAGCTGTTTCAGGTGAGTGAGGCTGTAATCGGACATGCGATCTTTGGAGAAAGAGTGAAACGAATCGGGTTCGCCGCGGCATCAAGCCTGGCAGTATAGACGGGGTGCAGAATCGATCCAGCCGGAAGGTCTTCCAGCAGGCTCAGCCCTTCTTTTTCTTCGTCAATTCCAAGATCACGCCTCGGCTGACATCGGCTGCCTCGGACGAGTCATCCGCTTCCGCCTCGGTGACCTCAGGAGCCAAATTCCCCAAGGGGTAGGTGGCCACAACGCGAAGATCCAGACCTTTGAGCACGCCGTGATGACGGGCCTCCCCCCGTTCGTCGACCCACTTGGGGCCTTTAATCAGCAACAGCCGGTCAAACTGACTCCAATGCGGCTCCACCCAACGGCAGAACTTTAACAGGCTGCCAACCGCTCGGCTGACGATCGTGGTGAAGCGAAAATCTTCCAGTAAATCTTCGCCGCGAGCCGCGTAAACCGGCACGGGCAGATTCAACTCGGTCACCAATTCGTCGAGCACCTTGGCTCGTTTGCCAACCGATTCGGCCAGAGCGACTTCGATGTCGGGCCGCAACATCGCCAATGGAATGCCGGGCACGCCGTTTCCGCTGCCCATGTCGAGGACCTCCTCGCCGGGCTGGATCAACTGAGCCAATTGCAGGCAATCACGTAAGTCGCGGGTGACGAACAAATCCCACGTCGTGTGCCGGGTCAGGTTGATCTGCTCGTTGTACCGCCACAGCGACTGCGCGTATTGCTGCAGCGACATGCCCAGAGGCTCGTCGAGCTCGAGTCCGAATTGTTCCAAGGCCGTTTTGAATTCTGCGTCAATCATGCCCGCAGGTCATACCAGGGGCGACCGAACCTGGGTAGCGGAACAGTGCCCCAGAATGGCCGAAAGACCACAAAAACGACCGTCAGACGGACTTCGCGAGCCAAAATGCCCGGATGAACGCTGGTCGCAGGCTTCCCGCGACGGTTTGGTTCCCCTGAGAGAACGCTCCCCAACACACCCGATCACTCCGGCAAACTGAAGTTCACCGGTGGAGTGGAGCCCGTGGCTTCTGTCGAAGCCGCTGCTGGGTCCGCCTTCGGCGAGCCAGCAGTCTGGCCCGCACTGGATTCCTGGAAGCTCACCGCGGAATTGCTGCCAGGAACAACTGGCTGGGTCGCAGTGGGCTGAATCGCACCAGGAATGGCGTAGCTGGGCGGAGCGGCATAGCTAGGCGGTGTCTGGTTTGCCATGTGGGCAGGTGCCGAAGCCACGGTGGCCACGGGTCCCGCAGCGGCACCAATCGCTCTGCCAGTCGATCCCGCCGAAGCGATGTTGGCAGCCGGCGACGTTCCCATTCCAGGGTTCAACTGAGCCAACATCTCACGAGAGCGATCGATGGCACGCTTGGTGGCCGGATCGCCTGCGGCGGAGGCTTCATGAGTGACAGCCTGCTGCAGGTGGATTTGAGCGTCCGCGTTCTGCCCTTTTTTGTAGTGCAAAAACGCCATGTTGAAGTGAGCCACGGCGGGTTTGTTGTTGGCCGCCAAGACCTTGTAGGCCTCTTCGCTCTGCCCCGATTCGAAGTGCACGCTGGCCAGGTTGTTGGCATAGCGAGATGTGCCGGGTGCCAGTTCCAAGGCGCGAGCCAAGGTTTGCACTGCCATCCCGTGCTGATTCAATTTCCCGAGCGTCAAACCCAGGTCGTTGTACAACGCCGCGTCGTTTGGGCTTTGTGCGATTGCTTTTTGAAAGAACTCCGCAGCCTTCGAATGATTGCCTTCTCGAAAATGCAGCCGTGCCACGCTGGTCAACGCGGAAGCGTGACTCGGTGATTCCTCGAGTGCCTTGGAATAGCTTTCCATGGCCTTGGTCAGATTGCCGGTCGATTCCCAAAGCTGTCCGTTGGCAACCAACACATCCGGTTCCAATTGACCAGGCTCGTTCTCCAACGACAACGGATCACTGTTGTAGTCGTTTTCTTTCGAATCACGACCAAACCAGCTGGCAACCGTTCCGGTGGTTTTTCCCCACGCGCTCTTGGTTGCATTGCCGACACCCCCTGCCGCTTTCCCGACCGAGTCCCCCGCAGAAGCGATGAAACTAGGGCCCTTGTTGGGCTCGCTGACCGTGGCTGTTCCCTTGCCTGCGAAGGGATTCATGGATGCCAACGACATTGATCGAGAGGCACATCCAGTGGAAGTCAACGTGAGGCAACCACCCACCACCAACGTGAAAATCCATTCGCGTTTGGCTGGATGAGTCTTGCGAGTTGCGTTTGGCTGACGTGTGGCGTCCATGTTTCACACTTCGTTAAGGAGCATTTGTGGCCGATCATTGCAACCGGCACCGCCCGTCTCTCACACATGTGTGAAACGGGCCTTTCGTTGGAAAATCAGATCACAACGGATCATTCCATTGGCTTTGATCGACCATTCGCTTGATCGACTTTAGGGCGTGCAACGATTTTTCTGAAAATCGGTTTTCAAACACATGTGAGCTCCGTGATGCTCGCGGCAGCCCCTGTTCACACACCTACCCATTGCCCTGCCAATTCGATTCGTCTGCACGAATCGTGAAGCCGCTGTTGCATTCTTATCGGTCAGGATCCGCCCCGGATTCGATCCCAATTTGACGACAACGCGGCGATCTTTCTCCTCGCAGTGAAACTCGGGCGAGGGACTTCCAAGTCCATCAATCACAACCCGACGCGTGACGGGCTGTTGATTCAATCAGCCGGAACGCGATCGCGTCCGGTTCGTCTTCGGTGACCGTGGGCTAGCGATGGACTGCGAAATGTTTGGTGCGATGGAGCGTATTCGTTTGCGCAAGTTTTCATCCCGGTAGGGATGTCAGATGGTAGCCGTCGGTAAGCGATAGCGCCACCGATGGACATGCCCCCCACGCCACCACTCACCATCCCGCCGTGGCCATTGGCCACGGCGGGATGGTGAGTTTTTCGGGGGCTCGTTTACCGGGGGCTCGTTTACCGGGGGCTCGTTGACCGGGGGTGTGCTGCTACGCAGCGACCCCCGGCTACCATCTGACATCCCTACCGGGATGGAGAAAGATGGAAGCCGGAAGAAAATTTGCATCCGCTATCAAAGCGGCAATGGCAAAGATTTAGCAGTCCAGGCCAGCGTCCATCGGCTGATCGCTCAATCTGCGAAACGCACTAGTGGTTTGTCAGCACTTGTTTTTAGGGTAGTGGACGAGGCCACGAGTCCTGAACTGGCGTCAAATCCAAGGACTCGTGGCCTCGTCCACTACGATCAACCCTCACTTTTAACTTTGACGGACCACTCCGCTCTCAAAACGAAGCTGAACGAGAGTAGAACATTTGCCCCAAATGTTCGCGTGCTCGGCTCATTGTCGTCGAGCAGAATGACGCGAACGATTGAAAGGGAACTCGGTCGCAAGAAGGCCTGGCGGATCAAGACTGCCCGGCGAAACAGATAACGACAACGGTTCGACCCTGACCACTGGTCTGTCAGGACTTGTTTTTAGGGTAGTGGACGAGGCCACGAGGCCACGAGGCCTGAACTGGCGTCGACCCCAAGGACTCGTGGCCTCGTCCACTACGATCAACCCTCACTTTTAACTTTGACGGACCACTCCGCTCTCAAAACGAAGCTGAACGAGAGTAGAACATTTGCCCCCAAATGTTTGCGTGCCCGGTTCATTGTCGTCGAGCAGCGTGACACGAACGGTTGAAAGGGAACTCGGTCGCAAGAAGGCCTGGCGGATCAAGACTGCCCAGCGGAACAGTTGAGGACAACGGTTCGACTCTGACCACTGGTCTGTCAGGACTTGTTTTTAGGGTAGTGGACGAGGCCACGAGTCCTGAACTGGCGTCGAATCCACGGACTCGTGGCCTCGTCCACTACGATCAACCCTAACTTTTAACAACGGTTCTACTCTGACTTCGCTCAATCGATCCAGTCAAGCGACTCCAAGAACGCGAACGTCTTTTCCATCGTGTCGCGGTAAATCTTGCCTCCTCCATCGGTCTTCTTCGCATTGAAGAACCCGTGTGGCTGGCCCTCGTAGAGATGCAGTTCGCTGCGAACTCCGACTTCTTCGCAACGGTCGCGAAATCGTTCTCCGGTTGCAACCGGGATCAAATTGTCGTTGGTGCCCAAGAACACGATCGACGGCGGATCGTCCTTCGTGATGTTGTGAGCAGGTGAGTACTTCGCATAGTCGTCGCCCACGCGTGCCGTGCCCCATCCGCCGGGTCCGTTGTCGTAGACGGGGTTGAACAACAGCATCGCTGCTGGCTTGCGAGAAACTCCGCTCACGACTTGGTCCTCCATCATCCCCAAGTAGGCTGCCAAGTGACCGCCTGCTGAACCACCGCCGGTCGCCATCCGCTTCGGATCGATCCCGAACTTGCTGGCGTTGGCTCGGATGGAACGAAACGCATCCGAGGCATCCTCGACGCAGGTATCCGGTGGCGTTTTCGACTCTTTATCCAGCAACCGATACTTCACGCGAAAACAAACCATGCCGCGCTCCGCAAGTTCCTTGCTGTGCGAAGCAAACTGGCCCGGTTTGCCACCCGTCCACCCACCGCCGTGGAAGAAGACGACGGCAGGACGAGAATCTTCCGCCGACCAATCCGCTGGTCGCGTCCAGTCGACGAACAACTTGGTCGTCTTGCCCGACGATTCGTCGCTGACCGTTTTGTAGACAAATTGCTCCTCCACCACTTCGCTCGATGGTCCCGCATCGCGCGTGGCATCGGCAGCGGAGACGAAGTCACCCACTCCGATCGATTGAAATGTGAATGCGGCCGCAAAAACAAATGCAAACGAACGTCGGTGACTCATTGTGTCCTCAGCTTTTTTGAAGGGCGTCGCGAATTTCTCGCAACAGTTGAATGTCCTCGCTCGGCTTGGCGACTTCTTCCTCTTCCGGTTCATCTTCCATTCGCGCCCGAGCTGCATTGATCAGCTTAATCGCTACGAACAAGGCGATGGCGATCAACAGGAATTCAAAAATGGTTTGAGTGAATGGGCCGTAGTTCAAAATCGGATAGTCCTGAACCAGCATCCCGGCACCTTCGCCTTCGATGATCTTGCCAGCATCGTCGAGCTTGGGCGACTCCGTTTCAATTGTCAGAGCGGCCTCTTTGAAGTTGACCCCCGAGCGAGCTGTCAACAAATTGATCGGAGGCATGATGATGTTGTCGACCAACGACTTCACGATGCCACCAAAGGCACCGCCGATCACCACCCCAACCGCCAAATCGATGACGCTGCCTTTGAGTGCAAACTCTTTAAACTCTTGAACCAAACCCATCTCGACCCCTCGCTGTATGCGTTTTGCATCCATCTAAAAAAACACAAACACCATGTTTGCGATGAACGCGCCAAGCCTATGCGAGCGGAACCGCCACACCAAGCGGTTGGTTTCAATTTACATTCGCTGATTCGCATGCATTCCAAGGTGTCGCATCCCCAAACGCACATGCGTTTCGACAGGGCGGACACCTTGCTTGGCCAAACGAATGCATGCTCAACCGGCAGTTGATTGAGTACGTTCGAAAATTGAACGATCAGCCGAGGGACGATCGCCCACGGTGACCGAAGACGAACCGGACGCGATCGCGTTCTGACTGACGAAATCACTAGGCCGTTAAGCAACGCGTGAACAACAAGTGACGATGTTAGCGGTGTGGCGCAAGCCGCCCGGTGAGGAACCGGAGGGCTCGCGCCCTTCCGCTACGTCACTTGTTGTTCACGTGGTCCTATGCCGGCACCAATTCTTGCTTGGGACCAAAGAATTCGTACTTCAACCGATGGTCCGCCACTCCCATCTCGGACAAAGCCGAATGAACCAGATTCATGAAAGGCTTCGGGCCACAGAAGAAATACCGAGCCGTCCCAACCGGCGTCCATTCAGCGATCTGTTCCTTGGTCAGCAACCCTGTTTCGTCGCATTTTCCCGATGCCAAATCATCCGGCAAAGGATTGTCGTAGATCGTTCGCAACTGCAACCCAGGCGACGATTCCGCGAGTGCCTTCAACTCATCCGCAAACGCTTGCGATGCGCTGTTGCGAGCCGCCTGCACAAACACAACTTCTGCGTTGGGTTGAGCCTTCAACAATGACTTCGCCATCGACAGCAACGGGGTCACTCCGATTCCGCCAGCCAAGAACACAATGGGTTCCGCCGCCTTCTCAGTGGGATCAAGCGTGAATTCTCCGCACGGTGGCCCGACTTCGATCAAATTCCCTTCCTGCATCTCGTCATGCAAATGGTTCGAAATCAAACCGCCCGGCGCATCGGCTTGCAGTGCTCCCTCGCGTTTGACACTGATCCGATAGTGAGGCTCTTGCCAATGGTCGGACAAACTGTAGTTGCGAGGCGAAGTGGGCGTGACCGGATGATCGACGTGAACGGTGATGTATTGGCCTGGTTTGAAAGCAGGCAAGTCCCCTCCGTCTTCCGGAGTCAAATAGAACGATGTCACACAGTCACTTTCGGGCGTCTTTCGCGACACGACAAAGGTTCGCGTGCCGTTCCATCCGCCGGGCACCTGGGCTTGGTTCTGATAGATCTCGTTTTCGCGACCGATGAAGATGTCAGCCAAGAACCCATACGCTTCCTCCACCGCGCCCAGGACTTCTTCCGTCGCGCCGTCGCCCATCACATCCTTGATCGCCGCCAACAAATTCGCGCCCACGATCGGATAGTGTTCGGCTTGAATCCCTAGCGAACAATGCTTCTGAGCGATCAGTTCCACGGCGGGCAACAACACCGCGGGATTGTCGATGTGAGTGAAGTAGGCACAGATCGCACCCGCCAAGGCTTTCTGCTGACCGCCCGTGTGCTGGTGCGACTGGTTGAAGAAAACCTTGACCTCCGGATTCGCCTCAAACATCCGCTCATAAAATCGCCGCGTGATCGTCTCTGCGTTGGCGGCGACAGCGGGCGTGATCTCTTTGACGATGCGAATGGTGTTTTCACTGAGCAAGGCGGCTCTCCCGAAAATGAAGTCGTAACGAAGCGGCCAAACATCACGCCGCTAAACATCTACCTCAACGTACAGGTTCATTTCTACACGTCAAGATGGAGTTTCGATTCCATGGGTTCCTGTCTTCTTTGAGCACACCCGACCGCCCCGCTGAGAGAGGCGACTCATCCGCCTTTCTCCACCGCTATTGGGCACTGATTCCCCGGCGTCTGCCGAGGCCTCAAGAGTTCGCCTTTGCAGGAGCCCAAACATCCACGGCAAAGTACACTGGCAACCAGTGCGGACCCCGTTTTAAACGCTTCACGATTGACACAACTGAGATGGCCCCGATGAATTGGAAATGCTTTGCAAGCTTGTGGATGCTGTTGTTTTTGAGCACCAATGTGCTTGGCGACGACGCTCCCCCCTCGAAGGACACCACGGCAGAAGAGAAATCAAGTGACAAATTGACGGACCAATTTGTCACGACCGAGCACTCTTTCAGCGTGGCAGGAGAGACGATTGACTACACCGCCACCGCGGGTCGCTTGGTCATGCAAACTGACGAACTGGACCCCAAAGCGGAAGTCTTCTTCGTCTCGTACACTCGCAAGAGCGACGACATTACCAAGCGTCCGATCACGTTCTGCTTCAACGGCGGACCGGGTTCCTCTTCGGTTTGGCTGCACCTGGGAATGCTGGGGCCCAAGATCATCCGCTTCCCGGATGATGCGTCTGTGTTGCGTCCTCCGTATCACCTCGATGAAAACCACCAGAGTCTGTTGGACATCACCGACCTGGTGTTCATCGACCCCGTCAGCACGGGATACAGTCGTCCCGCGAAAGACGTCAACAAGAGCGATTTCCATGGCTACAACGAAGACGTCCGCAGCGTCGGCCAGTTCATCCATGACTACACCACCCAGTTCGAACGTTGGCTCTCACCGAAATTGATTCTTGGCGAAAGCTACGGTGGACTTCGCGTTGCGGGGCTGAGCGGCTACCTGCGAGACCACTACAAAATGGAACTCAATGGCGCCATCGTGATCTCCGGCGCCATCAACTTTCAAACGCTGCGGTTCTCGCCCAGCAACGACGTCCCTGACGTTTGCTTCCTGCCGACCTACACGGCGACGGCTTGGTACCACAAGCAACTCGATGAGGAACTGCAATCGCTTCCACTGGCGGAAGTCGTCGCGAAATCGGAGAAGTTCGCTTACCGCCAATACGCCCCTGCTCTGCTGAAAGGAACCAGCATCGGCAAAAAGGAACTTCAACGTGTCGCCGAGGAACTCGCAAGCCTGACAGGCCTGTCGGAAGAGTACTTGTTGTCGTCCAACCTCAAGATTTCGATGCAGCGTTTTGGCAAGGAGTTGCTTCGCGATCAAGCGTTGACGGTCGGCCGATTCGACGGTCGTTACACAAGCATCGACCGTGACTCAGCCGGTGAGACGCCCGAATTCGATGCCAGTGGGGCCGCGATCTTTGGCCCCTTCACGGCTTGCCTGAACGATTACATGCATCGCGATTTGAAATACAAGGATCGACGCGTCTACGAAATCTTGACCGGCAACGTGCATCCGTGGAGCTACAAACCCTTCGAAGGCCGCTACGTCGATGCGTCGGAAACCTTGCGTCGAGCGATGACAGCCAACCCGTCCTTCAAATTGTTTGTCGCTTGCGGGTACTACGATCTCGCCACGCCCCACTTCGCGATGGAGTACACCATCGACCACATGGGTTTGTCCTCGGAACGAAGCAAGAACTTGACGATCAAGCATTACGAAGGTGGGCACATGATGTACGTTCATGAGCCGTCTCTCAAACAACTGCGTCAAGACCTGGTCGAGTTCTACAAGGATGCCGTTGGCGAAACCGCTCAATAGGCGTCTGTTTCGCAACCGTGCCACCGATTCGGCAACCAGCTGCTTCCGTTGCTCAGCTGGAGATCAACGCGGCTTCTGACCACAACGATGGATCTTCCGCGACCGGGAAATCGGTGCTGAGCGTCAACGCTTGGTTGCCGAGTTCCCGATCCGCGACGAGGTAATAGAAACCGATCTGCGATTGGTCCTTGGGGTCGTATCCCGTCAACGCATCGGCGGGAATCAAACCAGACAACTCATACCCATCGTGCCGAGGGATTGCGTGAATCTTCAGCGCGTCCGGACGGATGGGTTTGGGATTGGTTCTCGCCCGATTGATGGGCACCATCGCCGCAACGGCTCGCTCACGTTTAGGGCCACCGCCAGCGGGCAACCATAAAAACCGATGGCAATGCTGGGTCGCGCGGTGGATGTTGGGACTGTTCCGCGTGTCCATCCAAAGGTGCAACCCATCGCTCTCATCCAATCGAGTTTCGCGACACCATGGCAACTGACGTTTCCCATTGACCAACAAGTGAAACCCGATGCCGGTCACGTCCCACGCGATGCGCACATCGGCAAAGATCGGACCGCCTGAGAGCGCCGCAAAAGACGGCACTCGGCACGAAGTGGGCAGCGACAACCCTCGCGAGGTCCAATCCAAAGCGTGCTGCTGCAGCCGAACTTCGAACCGGAATAGCATCGTCGGATCGAGAAGGGGACCTTTGGCGGAACTCAAGACTGCAAACCTGCTCGGGAAATTCGCGGGACCATCGAACCGCAGAAACACTTCTACGGGTACCAAAAGCGTACCGGCTTCGTCCCGTTTTGGAATGGTGGCAACCCGTGCTTGTCAGAGGTGCGAGTGCTGGCCGATGAGTGCCCAAGCTCGGTTTGAAGCGCGCGTCCAACGGCATTTCGGCAGGCGAATTGTGGGGATTTCGTCAAAAATGCGGCCGTGAAACCGCTGGAACTTTACCCAAACGGAACAACTGGAACGGTCGCAGCGAAAACGAATCGCTTTCCCAGGCGATTTCAATTCCCCAGGCGTTCGACTCGCCGATAGCGTGCCTTGGAGCGGGATCTCCATCCGGCGATTTTGGCAACGCCCACTTCGGCACCCCCGTTGCCGCTCTGTCCCACCTCACAGCCCACCATCACATTCATTCAAGCTCCGGTTTCGCAGTGAACACTTTATTCCAAGCCTTCGTTCGCTGATCTCCGGCCCAATATAATCATGAAAATTTTCTCCCCGATTCGCCATTGTTCCACCACCGCCAAACGCCTCGCATTGTCGGTCACCATCGCCGGTTCGCTCTTTGCTTCGGGCCTGGCACCATCGCTCGCTCATGCCAAGCAAGTCGATCCTGCTCTCACCGGTGGCATCTCCATCCTCGTCCACCGCTTTGATGAGGAGGCCGCCCCGATCGACCCCGCCGTTGTCGTGGATGCCCCCTCCGTTCCAACCGAAGACAAAGCGACCGAAGCCGGTGAAATCGAAGCGGAAGCGGCCAACGCCGGGGAGAACAAAGCGGAAGACGCCGAAGCTCAACCCGCTCAGCAAGCGATCATTTCGATCCCGGGCACGCACGACTCCATCCCCACCGTCAGCGTTGACATTCAACCCGAGTCCACCGGCGACGAGCTGAAGGTTGCCGCGGCCGACATCAACGATGTGTCCGCTCCCGCGACCAGCGTTCGCCGCACCTCCTCCGACTTCAACGAAATGCTGGCCGCCGTCGCTGCTTCCACCGCGGCCAAGATCGGGATCCCGCTCGAACAGTTCCTCGAACCGTTCGCCATGATTCGCACGCAAGCCAAACTGCCCCCCGTCGCTGGCGAACTCGATCCCGGGCTCAGCGAAGAAGTCGCCGACGACCAAGCCTTGGCTCAAGCGGTGGCACTGAACCGGTGGTGGTTGGACGAATCCATGCCCGAAATCGCTTCGGACGAACCCGTGCTGCAGAGCCAAGTGGTTCCAAACGCCGTGCCTGCCAAGCCTGCACCGCACAAGTTCACGATCGATGTTCGCGAGGAGTTGGCCGCACTCGCCGCGGAAGAACCCTTGGATGTCACACTTCCATCCGTGATCGTTCCCTTCATCGCCATGCATGACTTTTCAAAACCGGTTGGCAACACGGTTTTGAAATTGGGCGTGGAACGGATCACCGAGCCCGAAGTGGCTGTCGAAGACCCCAGCGATTTGGCAGGGAGCTCCCCTGTCATCGTGACCTTGGAAGAAGCCTACTTGCCCTATGACCTGAACGAGGGCGATTTCCACGAAGCTCAACTGGTGAAGGCATCCCCAGATTGCTTGTTGGAAGAAGCAGTGTGGCAGGTCAGCAAGGTGGCAGAAGTGGCGGAGTGCTTCTCGCCTCGGGAGCTGGGCGTGGTGTTGGCGGATGTGGCTCACCGCCGGTCGATGATTGAAGCGGATGTGTTGGATGTCGTGGCGAGTGACTTGGCGTCGTTGATCGCGAAACCTGTCCCGATGATGTTGGTGGATGGCGAACCGATCCCTCAACCGGTTCCGGACGCGGAACCCGACACGGTTCACTCGATCGACACGATGGTCGTCGACGGGGAAGTCATCCCGGCTCCGTCCCCGGATGCGGTTCCCGATGAATTGCCCAACTCGGCAATCATCGAGATCATGCTCGTCGATGGTGACTTGGTTCCCGCGCCCACGCCCGACGACGCTCCGGATGCGATGGAATCGTCTCCCGCGATCCCGACGATGCTGGTGGACGGCAACGCGATCCCGGCTCCCACGCCCGATGGAATTCCGAACGGCATCGTGAGCCTGAACACGGCCACCGGAATCGAATCCATCGTGGCCGTCGACGTGGTCCCCGACTCAGCCTACCCTGAGCTGAATCCGGGACTGGATCCCGCCGCGATGGACGCGGAAACGCAGTTGGCCACACGTCCCGAGGAAGACAACGTTCAACGCTAAACGTTGCCTCGAGACTCGCCACTGAAACGCGAGCGTCCCGACCTTCGATCGCCATCCGAAACCCACGTCGTTGTGAACCAACGTCGTGGGTTTCGCTCGTTTATACTTGCCGCACCAGTCTCAATCCTCGTGCAGCAGGTACATCCATGTCTATCAGGCGGATTTTCGGTTTCGGACTCTTCCTCGGCTTGTGTCTCAGTCTCCAGACGTCCCACGGACAAGATCCTGAAACATCCCAGGGCAGCCAACGCAAGAACGTGCTGTTCTTGATTTCCGATGACCTGAACACTCGCATCGGTTGCTACGGGGATCCGCTGGTCCAAACCCCCAACATCGATCGCCTGGCCGCGCGAGGCGTCCTGTTTGAAAACGCGGCTTGCCAGTACCCACTGTGCGGCCCGTCGCGAAATTCGATGTTGTGCGGGCTGTATCCCGACACCACCGGCATCCACGGCAACGCCCAAATTTTTCGTGACTCGATTCCCGAGCGTTGGTCGCTGCCCCAAGCCTTCCGGTTGGACGGGTACTTCGCTGGTCGCATCGGCAAGATGTACCACTACAACGTTCCCAAATCCGTCGGAACCAACGGCCATGATGACCCAGCGTCCTGGGAATTGGAGCTCAATCCAGCCGGCTGTGATCGACTGATCGAAGAACCGGACATTTTCACGCTTCGCAAAAACGCGTTCGGCGGAACGCTGTCCTGGTACGCGTCGCCTCGCCCGGACGCAGCCCACACCGATGGGATGCTGGCAGACGACGCATCCTGGGTTCTGGAACGCTGTGCCCAACGCAATGACCGCCCGTTTTTTCTAGCCGTTGGTTTCTATCGACCTCACACGCCCTATGTGGCACCCAAGGAATACTTCGATCTTTACCACCTGGAAGACATGCCGCTGTTTGACAATGTAGAAGAAGACAACGCGGACGTTCCGGAGGCGGCCTTGCTCAGTCGCAAAAAAGAACAAGAGCAACTCACCGACGATTTACGTCGCCAAGCGGTCCAGGCTTACTACGCCAGCACCACGTTCATGGACGCGCAAGTCGGCAAGGTGCTCGACACGCTCAAACGCACCGGCTTGGACAAGAACACGATCGTGGTTTTCACCAGCGATCACGGTTACTTCCTGGGTGAAAAGGGATTGTGGCAGAAGCAGGCCTTGTTCGACAAAGTCGCTGGTGTGCCGTTGATCATCGCGGAGCCCGGACGCACCGCAGGCGCGGTGGCCACCGCGCCCGTGGGACTGGTCGACCTGTACCCGACGCTGACGGAGTGGTGCGGCGTGCCCACGCAAGAATTGATGCAAGGCCAATCACTTGTACCGATGTTGCGAGATCCCTCGGCAACCGGTCGCGGCTACTCGATGTCGATGGTCGTTCGCAATGATCGTCAAGCCAAACAACGCTACTACGGGTACTCCATTCGCACCCAACGATACCGGCTGACCTTGTGGGACGACGGCAAACGTGGCACCGAGCTTTACGATCACCAAAACGATCCCGATGAATTCACCAACTTGGCTCACGGCGATCGCAAAAGCGATCCCGAGATCGCCCAAGTGATTCGCGACTTGACGCAGAAACTCGAAACCGAAAGAACCAAGGGGATGCCAGCGTCCGGCAAGCGAACCGAATACAAAGTCGGCAACTGGAACCCAATGCTCCGCATCGACGATTGAGCGGTGGCGACAATCGTCGCTGGCTTTTAGCTTTTAGCTTTTAGCTTTTAGCTTTTAGCTTCTAGCTTCTAGCTTCTAGCTTCTAGCTTCTAGCTTCTAGCTTCTAGCTTCTAGCTTCTAGCTTCTAGCTTCTAGCTTCTAGCTTCTAGCTTCTAGCCTCGTGCTCGTGCTCGTGCTCGTGCTCGTGCTCGTGCTCGTGCTCGTGCTCGTGCTCGTGCTCGTGCTCGTGCTCGTGCTCGTGGCACGAGCCATCGGTGCTCGATGCCAGCCCATACCACGCTCCATCCCTTGCATCACCAACGCATTCTCCCGCTACCAGGCCAGCCCTCCGCCCATCACCGGTTCTGGATTCGAAACGCCAGCTGCTGCAATTCACTGGCAAGATCCACGTTGATGATCGCTGTGCCGGAAGGCACACGAAGCGTCGTGGGGGCAAAGTTCAGGATGCCCTGAATCCCACCCGCCACCACGCGCGTTGCGACCTGACTGGCTTGTTCACTTGGCACCGCCAAGATGGCCAATTCTGGTTTCGCGGTCGCCAACACTTCTTCCAGATCGTCCAGGGAACGAATTGTCGTGCCCCCGACTTCGCGACCATACTTGCTTGGATCGGTGTCAAATGCGGCCGCAAGGGAAAATCCCAGGCGTTCAAATCCGCGATAACGCAGCAACGCGTTGCCCAGGGACCCAACGCCGATCAGGACCGCCTTCCACTGCACGCCTGATCCCAGCACCACACCGATTCGGTCGGCCAGGATTGCAACGTCGTATCCAACCCCACGGCGGCCGATCGATCCAATCGAACTGAGGTCGCGGCGAACGACGGCGGGCGACACATTGACCATTGCGCCCAGGTCACGGCTGTTCGTGGACGTTTCGCCGGAATCCAGCAAACGGTGCAATTCACGGTAATACAGCGACAAACGGCCCACCGCGGGCGTCGACAACTCGGCCCGACGATCGCTCTCATCGGGATTGTCGGAATCGTCCGCAGCGTGCTCTGTGTTCATGCCCATGACCGACCCGCGCATTTGATTTCACTGGAACAACCCGCAAGGTCGGTAGGACTCGACAACGCAATCGTTCCCTTTTGCCAGGACTTCCCTGTTTGCTTGTTCAACCCGTGTCCCGCAGACGATGAAGTTTGTGCATCAAGATCAGTTTTACTAGTCCGCAGAGTTTTCGCCTGGGTCACACACCTGGCACAGCTTATCTCTGTCCGACTGGCAAGTGAAGCCTTACCGACCCTCCCTGGCCCACGTGTGGGCCATCCCGCTCTCACCACCGCAGCCTCGGCCTTCGTTCAGTCGACGGGCACACTGCAACAAGAGTGACAGTGAATCAGGCAGCGGATCGGTTTAGCAGTCTGGGTCTTGGTTGGTATGGAGGTCAAGCCGGGGGGTATCCGGCAGGCCAAAGGAAGCTGCGTTATTACAACGTCCCGTTGTTACCTGTGGAGAAACTTACGATGAAACGTTTGTGGTTGTTGCCTGCTCTGATGATCATTTCGGTCGTCTCGGGCGCGAATGCTGCTCACGCTGCTTACAGCGGCGCGATCAGTTACGAAGGTTGTAGCAGTTGTGGTGGTTCCGTTGTTGCCGATGGATCGGTGATGGCAGACGGCTCAGCTGTGGCTGGTGGTTCGGTTATCTCTGACGGTTCGGCCGTCGCCGGTGGATCTTACACCGTGATGCGAACCGTCCGCGAAACAGTGATGGAGCAAGTCCAAGAGACTCGCACCCGCACTCGGAACGAAGTGTACTTCGAAGACCAAGTGGTCAACCGTACGCGGATGGTTCCAGAAACTCACCAAAAAGAAGTTCAGTACACGGTCATGGTGCCGTCGTACGAAACACGCCAACGCACGATCAACTACACGGTCAACAAGCCTGTGTACGAAACTCGTGAAAAGGTGATCAACTACACAGTCAAGAAACCTGTGTACGAAACACGTACGAAAACGATCAACTACACCGTTAACAAGCCTGTTTACGAACAGCACCAACGGGTGATCAACTACACAGTCAAGAAACCTGTGTACGAAACTCGTACGAAGACGATCAACTACACGGTCAACAAGCCTGTGTACGAAACTCGTCAAAAAGTGACCAACTACACCGTGATGGTGCCAACGTACGAAACTCGTACGCGAAACATCAACTACACGGTTTACAACACCGTGCAAGAACAAAAGGTTCGCACGGAAAACTACAGCGTCAGCGTCCCTCAAACGTACACCAAGACCATCACGGTCAAAGGTGGACACTGGGAAACTGTCACGGAAACCGTTCCTGGACCGATGATTCGTCGCACCGTGCGTGAGCCCGGTACGTCGTACTTCGACGCTTCGACTTGCCGAACCGTGTACTGCCCCGGCAAATGCCGAGTGGAATGCGTTCAAGGTTGCCCCAAGACGATCTGCAAGAAAGTCTGGGTCCCAACTTGCGAGCAAAAAGAAGTGACTTGCACCAAGTACGTCTCAGAATGCCGTACTCGTGAAATCCCTTACACCGTGTGCCGTCGAGTTCCTGAGTGCCGCACCAAGACCGTTGAGTACAAAGTGTGCAAAATGGTTCCTGAGTGCCGTACCAAGACTTGCAACTACACCGTGTGCAAGATGGTTCCTGAGTGCCGTAGCAAGACCGTTGAGTACAAAGTCTGCAAGATGGTTTGCGAAAACCGTCAGAAGACTTGCAACTACACGACCTGCAAAATGGTTCCCGAGTGCCGCACCAAGACTTGCAACTACACCGTTTGCAAGATGGTTTGCGAGCCTCGCACCAAAGTTTGCAAGTACACCGTCTGCAAGATGGTTCCTGAGTGCCGCACCAAAGTTTGCGAGTACAAAGTTTGCAAGATGATCCCTGAGTGCCGTACCAAGACCGTGTGCTACACGACTTGCCGCAAAGAGTGCTACCAAGAAACGATCAAGGTCAAGAAGTGCCGCCAAGTGTGCGAGCCTTACACCGTGACTCGTTGCGTGCCACGAGTGGTTTGCAAGCAAGTTCCTGTCACCGTTTGCTGCCCAGCTCCAACTTGCGGATGTGCAGACGCCTGTGCTCCAGCATGTGCACCTGCTTCGGCTGGTCCTATCCGTAGCTTGCTCAAGGGAATCCTTGGCGGCAACGGTTGTGGCTGCGGAAACGACTGCGGATGCGACGCTGGTTGCGATGCAGGCTGCGACGTTGCTCCTGCTTGCGGCTGCTGATTGAAACTTGTTCTCAGGGGAGCCCCCACAACGGGGCTACCCAGAGAACGTTGACGTAACGCTCTCCACACAGCGACCCCAACCCGACTTCGTCGGCCGTGCTGATTCGGACATCGAACCGAATAACGGATCACCGGCCACGAAGTCACCGGGGTGCCTGAGTGGACTCAACGCGATCAAACAAAACCGGGGACGAACTTGCATGACAAGTTCGCCCCGTTTTTTATGCGCTGGAGGAAAGCTTTTAGTGGTCTGTTAAAGCTAAAAGTTAGGGTTGATCGTAGTGGACGAGGCCACGAGTCCTTGGATTTGACGCCAGTTCAGGACTCGTGGCCTCGTCCACTACCCTAAAAACAAGTCCTGACAGACCACTAGAAGCTAGAAGCTGGCCTCACGCCGGAGCGGGGCGGCCGTAATAGAAACCTTGGGCCAGGTCGAAGCCGACTTCTTGGCAGGCTTCGACTTCCTCGATCGTTTCGATTCCCTCGGCCAGAGCGGAGATGTCCAGGTCTTGCACCATGTTGACCAGCGACCGCAGCATTCGCATGCGATTGCTGTCGACGACGCTCAGTCCACGAATCAGGCCGATGTCGAACTTGACGTAATCGGGTCGGGCTTCGACCAATTCCGCCAACCGGGCTTGGCCGGCACCGAAATCGTCGTAGGCCAATTGGATGTCCAATTCTTTCAACGTCGAATGCAGACGCCGCATTTGTTCGGGGTTGGTCACGGCGGATTCGTGAATTTCCAACACGATCTTGGTGTTCGATGCCATCGTCCGGACCTTGGACAAGGAATCGATCAACGACTGGCCGTCTTCCATTTCTTTGGGGTGAGTGTTGACGAACAAGGTCGGTGAATCTGGAAGTTCGCGGCCCACCCGAAGTCCTTCCCAACGCAGCAGTCGACTGAGTTCGACTTCCAGGTTGAGTTGCTCAGCGGCTTGGAACATGGCGCCGACGGATTCCAGCCCGAACACGCTGCCTCGACCAAGAATCTCAAACCCGATCATGCGAGCACCAATCACGGTGACGATCGGTTGAAAGTGCGGACGGACCAGCCGTTGGCTCATCAATCGGTCGAACTGAACCAACGCCAAAGCTTGGTCGCAGACGTTTTCGGAAATGGTCCCCGCGGTGACTCCGGTCGGGGATTGTCGCCGCACTCGGAAGGGAGCTTCAGCGAAGTGAATCAGATCTTCATCCCCCACCACGACCGGTTCGGTGACGCGT
This sequence comes from Rhodopirellula islandica, assembly GCF_001027925.1. Taxonomy (NCBI): domain Bacteria; kingdom Pseudomonadati; phylum Planctomycetota; class Planctomycetia; order Pirellulales; family Pirellulaceae; genus Rhodopirellula; species Rhodopirellula islandica. Next base: position 24,397 of record NZ_LECT01000040.1, read on the forward strand.
TTTCCATTGAGGTACGTGCCGTTGGTGCTCTCGAGATCCCGAACGATCAGTTTGCCATCGACGAGCTTGAGCTCGGCGTGGTTCCCGCTGACCGTGCGAAACTGCAGCTTCATGGCAACGCCGGATTTCCGGCCCACGATGAACGGTTCTTGATCAATCGGCGTGTGTTGCAGAGTGTCACCGGGACTCGTCGGACCAGACAGAAACCACACGTCTTCATAGACGGCGGTGCTGCGACGAAGTCGGTCGATTGGAAGGCTATCAACGGAAGCCATAACAACAATTTCACGGAGGAGCGTGCTGGGAAACGAGCGGTCTCCGAGAGGGTGGATCCTCGCTCTGCTGCAAAGCTAGGTCACGAGCCGTGAACAAACGCTTTGTGAGCAAGAAATTTCCGCAATTCCCCCAAGCTGTACTCAGGAAGACAACAGATAAGAACGAAGAGACCGCCCCCCGAATCGATTGTGCGGAAGATCAGAGTTGAACCGGCCAGCTCCAGGAAGGACCAGCCGGATGCTTGGGAAATATCCCGGAGTGGCATCCTCTCTTAGCGGAGCGGCGCAAGCCCAATGCCATCTACTTTGTAGCGGAACGGCGCGAGCCGTCCGGTGACGCGCCGGAAAACACCGACGATTTACCGGACGGCTTGCGCCGTTCCGCTAATAAAATCCCCTCGATTGGTTCTAAAGTAGATGGCATTGGGCGCAAGCCGTCCGGTGCCGCAACAACGGAGGGCTCGCGACCTTCCACGACGAAAGAAACCACGACGTTTCTTCGCAACAGTTCCCTGGGCCGGCCTTCGTTGCGTCCCGACCTCTGAGACATGGATCCACGAAAAAAGGCCGGCCTCTTTCGGTGGAAAGAAGCCGGCCTGCGAATGTCATTCAGCGTTCAAGGACGAACGGACTCAGCTGCAACCCATCGAGTTGCCACAGTTGTGGCACAGGTAGCAGTTGCCGTTGCGGACCGTGATGCTGCCACAGTTGTCACAACTGGGAGCGTCGGTTTGGAATCGCGAGAACTGGTCGGATTGCCCGCCCAATCCATCGGTCGACTTTTCTGCCACCGCACCGGCGGCGGAATCGCCGTTGGTGTGCCCGTTGGTTGCACCACCGTTGCTAGAACCGTTTTGCAAACTGGCCAACAACGTGGCTCGTTCGACCAACGCGACCGCAGCCCCCGCGTCGGCTCGCAGTTCCGCCATCACGGGACTGTTGTTGTTCGCCGTTGCTCCGGCAGGAGCGTTGGTCAGGTCGGGACCGTTGCCACCTGTTTTGGCCGCACCTTCTGCACTGGGAGAATAATCGTTGCCGGACATGAACGTGATGCCCAACCAACGAGCGATGTAATCCACGACGCTCTTGGCGATGCGGATGTCCTTGTTGGACGTGTGTCCCATGGGCTCGAAACGGGTGTGACTGAACTTGTTGACAATCACTTCCAGTGGCACGCCGTACTGCATCGCGATGGAGAGCGCGGTGCCGAAGCTGTCCATGATGCCGCCGATCGTCGACCCTTCTTTGGCCATCGTGATGAACATTTCACCCGGACGTCCATCGGGATACAAACCGACGCACAAGTAACCTTCATGTCCAGCGATGCTGAACTTGTGAGTCAAACTTTGACGGGTGTCAGGCAAACGTTCGCGACGCGGTTTGTAAACGATCTTCTCGACCGTTTCGACTCGAGCGGCCTCCGCTGCGTCGGTGGCTTTCTGCTCGTCCGACTTGGTGTTCAGAGGTTGCGACTGCTTGCTGCCGTCACGATAAATCGCGATGGCCTTCAGTCCCAATTCCCAACCCCAGAAGTAAGCGTCAGCGATGTCTTGCGGCGTCACATCGGTGGGCATGTTGACGGTTTTGCTGATCGCTCCGGACAGGAACGGTTGAGCAGCGGCCATCATGGTGATGTGAGCACGCCAGCCGATGCTGCGAACACCGTTGGCTGGTTTGAAAGCACAATCGAACACGGCCAAGTGCTCGTCCTGCAAACCGGGGGCACCCTCGATCGTGTCGTTGGCATCCACGTACTTCAGGATCTCTTCGATCGTGTCAGCGTCGTAGCCCAGTTTCTTCAAACCCAGCTTCACGGTTTGGTTGACGATCTTCAACATCCCGCCGCCAGCGAGTTGCTTGTACTTCACCAACGCGATGTCCGGCTCGATGCCCGTCGTGTCGCAGTCCATCATGAAGCTGATCGTGCCGGTGGGTGCCAATACGGTCGCTTGAGCGTTGCGGAAGCCGTACTTCTCGCCAATTTCCAGCACGCCATCCCACAATTCGCGAGCGGCTTCTTTCAGTTCCGCGGGGCCATCGTCATTGATTTGATCGCAGGCGTCGCGGTGCATTTGCATCACGCGGAGCATCGGGGCTTCGTTTTCGGCGTACCCGTCGAACGTTCCAACGACGCTGGCAAGCTCCGCACTGGTGCGGTTGGCTTCGCCGTGCAACAGAGAGGTCAAGGAACCGCACATGCCACGAGCAGCGTCGCTGTCGTAAGGCAAACCAGCCGTCATGACAACGCTGCCGAGGTTCGAGTACCCCAGTCCCAAAGGACGGAACTTGTGGCTGTTGCGAGCAATTGGCTCGGTCGGGTAGCTGGCGTGATCGACCAAGATTTCTTGAGCGATGAAGAACGTGCGGCAAGCGGCACGGAAACGCTTGTGATCAAACACCCCGTCCGACTGGACGAACTTCATCAAGTTGATGCTGGCCAGGTTGCAAGCCGTGTCATCCAGGAACATGTATTCCGAGCAAGGGTTCGATGCGTTGATCGCTCCGCTGTTCGGGCACGTGTGCCATTTGTTGATCGTCGTGTCGTATTGCACGCCGGGGTCGCCACAGTGCCAAGCGCACTCGGCCATTTTGTTGAGCAACTCTTTGGCGACGTAACTGGGTGGATCGGTGGTGGGTTTGTCGGTGATCCAGCGAGTTTGGAAGGTTCCGTTCTTGCGAACCGCTTCCATGTAGTCGTCGGTCAAACGAACCGACAGGTTCGCGTTTTGGAAACAAACGCTGGCGTAAGCTTCGCCGTTGAAGTTCGAATCGTAACCTTCCCGAATCAACGCGTGAGCCTTCTTTTCTTCCGCCCATTTGCACTCGATGAACTCGAGAATATCGGGGTGCCAGACCTTCAGCGACTGCATCTTGGCCGCACGCCGAGTCTTGCCGCCCGACTTCACGACGCCAGCGATCGAGTCATAGACTCGCATGAACGACAACGGGCCGGAGGGCGTTCCACCGCCGGAGAGTTTTTCGCGTTGGCTGCGGATGGTCGAAAGGTCGGTTCCCGTGCCGCTGCCGAATTTGAACAACATCGCCTCGCTGCACGCCAGACGCATGATGTCTTCCATGTTGTCATCCACGGACTGGATGAAACACGCCGAACCTTGAGGGTATTCGTAGGGGTTGTTGGGCTGGGCGGTGGTGTTCTTGGTGCGGTCCCAGTGCCAGTTGCACATGTCGCCTTCGACACCGTACTGGGTGTGCAAACCAACGTTGAACCACACGGGACTGTTGAAGGCACCGTGCTGGTGCAAGCACAACCAAGTCAGGTCGCGGTAAAAACGCTCGCCGTCTTCAGGCGAGTCAAAGTAACCGTCGGCCAAACCCCAATCGCTGATCGTGCGGGTGACACGGTGGATCAGTTGACGAACACTGCGTTCGCGCTCTTCCGTGTTCTTCGGGTCGCCATAGAAGTACTTCGAAACGACCACGTTGGTCGCCAATTGACTCCAGGACGCTGGCACTTCGCAGTCGGTTTGCTCGAACAGGGCATGGCCGGATTCGTCTTTGATCGACGCCGAGCGCAAATCCCAAGCGGTGGTTGCGAACGGGGTCCGCCCATCATCAGGGCAGAAAGTGGTTTTGATCTTCAAACCGGCACGATCGCCTCGCAGGGCGGTGCCAAACTTCTCGCGTGCGTACTCGACGCCATGCTCGGAATCGACCTTTTCCAAGGCGGGGTCATTGGCGGGAAGGCGGGAAGTGGCGTTCGACTCGGGCAGAACAGTGGACATAGCGCGTCACAAACTCCTTAAAGAGATCGTCCGTGGACGGTGCACCGGAAGTTGCCATTCGCGGTCCTCGCGAAACAACCGATTCCGTCAAATTTGAAATGAGAGCTGGCTGTCGCCACTGAGTGCCACTTCCGTGGGCGAAACGACCTGCCGGGTGATCCAAGGGTCGATTTCGGATCTTTGATCGTCAAAATCGATGCAAAATGATTTGCTATCACTACCGGTAGTGGTTTACATGCCTTCGAGGCACTACATGTGGGCGACGGCGGGAATATTAGAGGTTCCCAGGATTGTGTCAATCTCGAATTTCAAACTGCCGTAAACAACGATCAGCAATCGGTTTGCGCGCTGCTCCGAAATTGCACCCCAGGCATCTTCGGCCTCCTAACCGTCGACGTAAAGCTCGCTGTGGTGAAGAGTTAGTGAATCTCCCGTGAACACCGTTTGGCCTCGTGGAAAACTTGTCGGGAATCAATTTTTTCTTCTCATCACCTACCAACTACCCGGTCACTTGGGGAGATCGTGAGAGGTGGGTAAGAAGTAGTGGAAAGGGGATCAGGGGCTGCAGGGAATCAGGGAACAAGAGTCTGGTGGATCGATTGAAAAAGTGAAATTGACAATTTGAAATTGTAAAATCGGAGGCGTGGGCTCTGACTTGCTCGGTGGGCTGCCTGGCGGGTGGATACCTTGCTTGTTTCCAACGCCTCGGCCATGTGTCGGGGCAGGATCTGGCCTGCCACAGACGCTCGCTGAGCAGATCACAAGTCACTTTGCCATTTGCAATTGTCAATTTCGCTTTCTCAATGCTCGCCCGCTCCGCTCCCCAAACTTCGTTTCGGGAGAGGGGCGACAGGTGGAAAAACGCCAACCAGCCATATCAAAAACGGCACGACCTCGGAGGCTGAAGGGACTGCACGAGCACGAGCACGAGCACGAGCACGAGCACGAGCACGAGCTAGAAGCTAGAAGCTAGAAGCTAGAAGCTAGAAGCTAGAAAAAAACCACTGTGGCCCTGAGCTTCGGAGGCCCTTTCCCACTTCACGCCTTGACCGGTGTGGCGGGATCCGATTATCGTCAGACGCATGAGCGGACAACTTTGCCTCCTACTGAATCTCGACCTCAGCCTTCTAGCGAACGGCCTGAGCGGATTCGTGGTGGACGCCTGACGGCGGTTGTCTTAATTTTCCATCGAATGAATTTGCCCGGGCCGCACTTGCCGCGACTCGGGTTTTTTTGTGCCCGAATCCCTGTGTGGCGGGTGCGATTCGGGGGCTCCGAAGTTTATCTTCTCCCCTTTCCGAGATTGCAGTCCCATGTCTGACCAACCGACACCTGATGCCATGACCCAGTCCGCCGAATCCCAGTCTGCCGATTCCCCAGCCACCGAGAACTTGGCCACTCGCCAAATTCGAATCTTTGACACCACGCTGCGTGATGGCGAGCAATCGCCCGGTGCCAGCATGAACTTGGCGGAGAAGCTCGAGGTTGCGTCGGCGCTGGTTGATTTGGGGGTCGACATCATCGAAGCCGGTTTCCCAATCGCTTCCCCAGGGGATTTCGAATCGGTCCGGCAAATCGCCACCACGATTCGCGGGGCCACCATCTGCGGGTTGGCTCGTTGTGCAGAGAAGGACATCGACCGGGCGTGGGAAGCGCTGAAGACGGCTCCTCAGGCTCGCATCCACGTGTTCTTGGCCACCAGCGCGATTCACCGCGAATTCAAACTGCGGATGACACCGGACGAGATCGTCGAACGAGCCGTGGCTGGGGTTCGCCGCGCCGCTTCGCATTGCGACGACGTGGAGTTCTCGCCCGAAGACGCCTGCCGGACCGAGCACGATTTCCTGTGCCGCGTCGTCGAAGCCGCAATTGACGCCGGAGCCACCACCATCAATGTGCCCGACACAGTCGGCTACACCACGCCAGGCGAAATCTTCGACCGCTTCAAAATGTTGCGGGACCGGGTGCCGAACATGGACAAAGCCGTCTTGAGCACGCACTGCCATGATGACTTGGGCATGGCGGTTGCCAACTCGCTGGCCGCCGTGGACGCCGGGGCCGGACAAATCGAATGCACGATCAACGGCATCGGAGAACGAGCCGGCAACGCGGCGCTCGAAGAATTGGTGATGGCGATGAAGACCCGCCAGGACTTCTATCACTGCCAAACCAACATCAATTCAAAACGCTTGGTCCCCGTCAGCCGCTTGGTCAGCAAAACGACGGGCATCAATGTGCAACGCAACAAAGCGATCGTCGGTCGCAACGCGTTCGCACACGAATCTGGCATTCACCAAGACGGGATGTTGAAGGAACGCACCACCTACGAAATCATGTCGCCCGAAGAAGTCGGCTTCACCAAAACCGATTTGGTCTTGGGCAAACACAGTGGACGCGCCGCACTGGCTGATCGTGCCAAGCAATTGGGCATGACGTTGACCGGGGAACAGTTGCAAGAGGTCTTCGAAGCCTTCAAAGAACTCGCCGACAAGAAAAAGGAGATCTACGACGGTGACATCGTCGCGTTGGTCCAACAGAAAATCAGCGAAACCGTCGCTCCGGAATGGACCCTGATCGATTACGAAGTCACCAGCGGCAAGAACCAAACCCCGAACGTGCGGGTCACCCTGCGACGTGACGAGCAAGACTTCACGGAACAGGTTGCTCAGGGCGACGGACCGATTGACGCCGCGTTTTGGGCGGTCGAAAAAATCACCGGCATTCAACTCGTCTGCAAAGACTTCCGGGTCCGCAGTGCCACGCTCGGTCGTGACGCGATCGGCGAAGTCAACTTGGAAGTCGAGCACGAGGGCAAGACTTATCGCGGGACTGGCGTCAGCACGGACAGTGTCGAGAGCACGATCCTGGCCATGCTGAATGCGATCAACCGCGTCGTCGCGGGAATCGCTTCCGATCCAGGCGAATTGCCTCAGCCCTGATCGCGAAGTTGATTGAACGCCGAGCTCGGTTTGGTTCTTCGGAAGTGCTCCCGAAACGCAAGCCTTTCTAACAACCGAGCCATCCGAATTATTGGCGAATCCGGCTACCAGTAGGCCGGACCGCAGCGAAGCGGAGTTCCGGCAGCGCAGAGTAGAACAGTTGTCTCAACTGTTTGCGTGCCAGGGACCAACTCGTCGAGCAGCATGACGCGATCGTGAGCATGGTTGGACGCAGAGGCGGGGAGACGCAGGGGCGCAGAGTGCCGGACAATTCCAGTCACCCAATCGCGAGATTCAACGCAACTGCTTCCCGCTGATCCTCTCACTCCTCTTGAGCGATCCCATGCGTCTCTGCGCCCTGGCGTCTCTGCGTCAAGAAACATCCCACCGCTCAGCACGGCAAGGCACGAAACGCAAGCCTCTCCAACAACCGAGCCATCCGAATTCTTGGCGAATCCGGCTACCAGCGTGGTGTTCGAGCTGGCCTACAACCTCGCTCTATCGATCCAAGTTTTCGGGTCGGCGTTTGAGCCTCACCTCGACCGTCATCGGTTCCCCGTCCCGAGTCAGTTCCACGTTGAGCAACGTTCCATGCCCCAGATTCGCGATCAGACGCATCAAGTGCCCGACATCGCTGACTCGCACACCGTCGACTTTCAGCACGATGTCGCCGACGTCCAGCCCCGCGATCGCGGCCGGTGAATCTTCGCCGGTCACCCCAGAAATCAGGGCCCCGCGAACTCGCAGGTCCTCCCCGCGATGCATCGAATCCGGGACCTCTGACAACAGAACCCCCAGCCATCCGCGTTCCACCTTGCCCGTTTCACGAATCCGATCATAGATCTGGCGAGTCACGTTGCTGGGGATCGAAAAGCTGACGCCTTGATAAGTGTCACCGACAATCGCTGTGTTGATGCCAACCAAACGCCCGCGAGCGTCGACCAACGGGCCGCCACTGTTGCCTGGATTGACGGCCACATCGCTTTGCATGAAGTCTTGGTACCGGGCGCTGGAACCGTGTTGCACACCCGCCCGAACGACCCGGTGTTTGCCGCTCAAAATCCCAAACGTGATCGTGCGATCCAAACCAAAGGGACTGCCCACCGCCCAAACTGGTGACCCCACCCGCAACGCATCGCTGTCGCCCCAAGCGATCGGAATCAAACCGTCCGCGTGGACTTTCAACACCGCCAAATCGGTGGGTGTGTCACTGCCCACCAACGCGGCGGGCAAACGTCGCCCATCACTGAGCGTCACACTGATCGCGACGCCATCGGCGATCACATGCCGGTTGGTCAAGATGTAGCCGCTCTCGTCGATGACCACACCGCTGCCTTGGTCGGACAAGGTGTAACTGTCTTCGCCGAGCAAACGCTGCAGGCTGCGATCTTCCTCGGAAACGGATCGTTCGACGTCGATGTGAACCACGGTGGGGCCCACCGCGGACGTGACCATCTCATACGCTCGACTGAGAGAATCCAGCGAGACGTTTCGCAAACCTTCGACGCCGGTTTCATTTTCGGCACGCATCTCGCCGCGATGCCAGGCGTATCGAATCTCTTCAACGATGTGCGGGACGCTGTACCGAGCCAGCAACAACATCAGTGCCATCGTGGCCAACAGTGTCAGGCTCTGCAAAACCGGATGCGGTTGCACCGTGACTGACGGGCCGCTCTCGGCATCCGACCGCGGTTCGTCAGCCGATGAACTGGCAACAGGTGGGCTGGCAACAGGTGGAGAAGGGCATTCCGAGTGACTGTCGTCTCGCGCGGAGGACGAATCCGCAGGGAAGTTGCCGAAACAAAATCCAGCCGCCTCCATCTCGGGATCCGACGAAGGCTCCTCCGCCTGAGAACCCTCCCACCCAGATCTCATCCCGTCTTTGGCCGCGTTCAGCATGGCTGATTCGGCATCTTGATCCGCCGAGAACACCGAAGGCACAGGGATGGGCGTGATCCCATCGAGCGACATCGGTTCGTCAGAGGGCTGGTCGTTTCGCATGGCCACAATTCCAAAAGGAAGGCGTTCCAGATCCAAAACTGAAACGAGGAAGTGCTGGTCCCCGTGGGAGAGATGCAGTCAGGGAGGGAGCCTGATTGTAGCGACCTGGCGAAGCGACTTCGTAACAATTTTGGTTCACACCGCACGGCAGAGGGGTCCACGAGCACAGAGGGGGGCCGATCGCAGCGATTTTCGCAGCTGAAACGTCTCGGATTGGGGCTGCCGCAGCGCGAACCCCCTTTCGGACGTCATCGAAGCGTTTTCAAACCTAGACTTGCTGCGCGCGTTCCGTGCGCGGTCAAACAAAATCGGTTTGAAAGCTCCCAAGAATTGGATCTCCATTCGTGCATCCGTTGTGTTGATGTTTGCCGGAGCAACCCTGCTGTCCTGACCACCCAAACACCGACTTCGAACCTTTGTGAGAAGATTCCACCGCCTGGTCTTCTGGAATGTCCGATATCTAGGTGTGTCCCGGACACCGATTGCCTCCCAGCAAGGTTTGCCCAAAGCAAACAAGTGGTTCCACGGACGACCAAATTAAACCAAACCTTCCATGGAGATTCCCTATGAGCCGTTTCCTCGTTCCTGCCGTTTTGGCTTTGGCTGTTGTTGCTTGTAACGTTCAAGAAGCAAGTGCTTTCGGACACCTGAAATCGTTGTTCGGCGGATGTGACAGCGGATGTGACGTCGCTTGCGAACCAACTTGCGGTTGCGAGCCAATTTGCGAACCCGTTTGCGGTTGCGAAGTCATCGAACCTTGCTGTGCACCCAAACAAGGCTTGCTGCAGCGTTTGTTCGCTAAGAAGCATGGCTGCGACGCTTGCTGCGAACCAGTTTGTGAGCCAGTTTGCGGATGCGAATCCGTTTGCGAACCAGTTTGTGGTTGCGAAGTTGTCGATCCTTGCTGTGACAGCGCACCTTGCTGCGACCGTCCCGTCTTGGGCATGTTCAAGAAGCTGTTCAGCCGCAAGAACGCTTGCTGCGACAGCGGATGTGACATCGTTGAGCCAACTTGCGGTTGCGAATACATCGAGCCTTCCTGTGGCTTCGAAGCACCAGCTTGCGGATGCGGACACTGATCCGTCCGACGCAACACTGACTCAAATGACCCCGTTCGTGTACGAAGCCACGAACTGAGTCGCCCTTGAGATTCCGATTGCCCTCGTGTTTGAAACCTCGGTTTCGAACGCGAGGGTTTTTCTTTGCGCGCTGATCAAGTGTGGCATCGGCAGTTGATGGAGTGCGTCTCGCAGATGGAGCGATCTGCCGATGGGCGATAGCCCACGGTCACCGAAGACGAACCGAACGCGATCGCCAGCATGGTTCGACGCAGAGGCGGGGAGGCGCGGAGACGCAGAGTGCCGGACGACTCCAGTCACCCAATCGCGAGATTCCAAGCCACTGCTTCCCGCCGAACCTCTCACTCCTCTCGAGCGATCCCATGCGTCTCTGCGCCCTGGCGTCTCTGCGTCAAGAAACATTCCAACGCTCATTGAGGCACGAAACGCAGGCCTCTCAAACAACCGAGCCATCCGAATTCTTGGCGAATCCGGCTACAAGTAGGCCGGACCGCAGCGAAGCGGAGTTCCGGCAGCGCAGAGTAGAACAGTTGTCTCAACTGTTTGCGTGAAGGGACCGACTCGTCGCGCGGCACGACGCGATCGTGAGCATGGTTCGACGCAGAGGCGGAGAGGCGGGGAGGCGCAGAGTGCCGGATGATTCCAGTCACCCAATCGCGAGATTCCAAGCAACTGCTTCCCGCTGATCCTCTTACTCCTCTCGAGCGATCCCACGCGTCTCTGCGCCCATGCGTCTCTGCGTCTCTGCGTCTCTGCGTCAAGAAACATCCCACCGATCAGCACGGCACGAAACGCAGGCCTCTCAAGCAACCGAGCCATCCGAATTCTTGGCGAATCCGGCTACCAATGTAGGCCGGACCGCAGCGAAGCGGAGTTCCGGCAGCGCAGAGTAGAACAGTTGTCTCAACTGTTTGCGTGAAGGGGACCGACTCGTCGAGCGGCATGACGCGATCGTGAGCATGGTTGGACGCAGAGGCGGGGAGGCGCAGAGTGCCGGACAATTCCAGTCACCCAATCGCGAGATTCAACGCAACGGCTTCCCGCTGAGCCTCTCTCTCCTCTCGAGCAATCCCATGCGTCTCTGCGTCCTGGCGTCTCTGCGTCAAGAAACATCCCACCGCTCAGCACGTCACGACACGCAAGCCTCTCAAGCAACCGAGCCATCCGAATTCTTGGCGAATCCGGCTACCAGCGTGACGATCCGAATTCTTGGCGAATCCGGCTACCAGTAGGTTCCGGCAGCGCCCTCAGGCGTCCTTGTAAACGACCTTCGACGAACCTTCCACGATCCGGCCGATCGGTGAGCAAGTGATGCCGGCCTCGGAAAGCTGGCTGGCGACGCTGGCGGCGTAATACTCATTGACCACCACGGCCATGCCGATGCCCATGTTGAACACGCGCCGCATCTCGGACGTGGCCACGTCACCGGTTTGTTGCAACCAGCGGAAGATGGGGTTGGGCGTCCAAGCGTTCGGATCGATCTCCGCGTTCACGCCTGGCGGCAAGATCCGGTCCAGGTTCTCTTCGATCCCACCACCGGTGATGTGAGCGATCCCGTGAAGGACTTGCTTGACGCGGTAATGAGACTGGATCGCACGAATCGCCGAGACATAAATTTTGGTCGGACGCAGGCAAACCTGAGCGAGCGTTTCAGGTGACGAGCTGTCTTCGTTCAGTTCGTCAATCACATCGCTCCATTGATGCCCATGATCAGCGATGATTTTTCGAACCAGGGAGAACCCGTTGCTGTGCAGCCCGGACGCTTGCAGTCCCAACACGACATCGCCTGGGGCGATCAGGTGCCCATCGACCAACCGCTTGCGTTCAACGACACCGACCGCAAAACCGGCCAAGTCATAATCTTCCGTGCCGTACATGTCGGGCATGATCGCGGTTTCGCCACCAAGCAGGGCGAGATCCCCATCGACGCAGCCATCGCTGATGCCTTGGACGATGCGTTCCAAGCGAGCTGGATCGTCTCGTCCCATCGCGACGTAATCGAGGAAGAACAGCGGCTCGGCGCCGGTGCAGATCAAATCGTTGACGCACATCGCGACCAGGTCGATTCCCACCGTTTCGTGCTGGTTCATCGTTTGAGCGATTTTCAGCTTGGTCCCGACCCCATCGGTGCCGCTGACCAAGACGGGTTCTTCGTAATTCCGAGCGAACAGTTTGCCGGGAAAATCCAGGCGAAACAGTCCCGCGAAACCACCGTCGCTGGGCATGACGCGAGGGCTGAACGTACGGTGCATCAGCCGAGGCAAGCGGCTCATCGATTCAGCGTAGACATCCAGATCGACGCCGGCGTCTTTGTAGGTCGAAGCCATGAACGAGAAATTTGACGGGGAGAACGGGCTAGGAAACGCCCAATCATGACCGCCCAACCCCGAAATGACGAGACCGGGCCCCGAATTGCCTTGAGATATTCCGTTTTGCTGCCCGAAAGCCGAATTCGCCAGCCGAAACGGCCTGTTGATTCACTCGAGTTCACAACCCGACGCGTGAGCGAGGGACCCACAGGCTCGTTGCAATCGCACACGATCCCTCGCTCATGCTTCGGGTTAGGATTCAATCAACAAGCCGAAAGCCTCCGGTTTGTCGGGCAAAAAATAAAACCGGTCCGGATTTCAGCATTCTTTGCACGGATCGCTCGTGGCGTTGTCACTAACAAGGGTGGGGACCTGCCGCGTCGATTCCATTCGCATTGAGAAAATGGAACGCCGCGGGCCGCGTTCCGACGAGTTCCTGCTTGCAAACTTGCTTCGATCCAACCTTGCTTTTTCACCGGAAATTTCCGATGCGTTTGACCCTTCGAACCCTGCTGGCCTACCTCGACGACATGCTCGACGAGCAAGACGAGAAATTGCTGAAGCAGAAGATCGACGAAAGCACCTACGCGACGTCCCTGGTCGCTCGAATCCAATCCGCGATGGACCACCCGAGTTTGGGTGCGATGTCGCCCGACGCGGTTGGGCCACTGGAAAATGCGAACGTCATCAGCGAGTACCTCGACAGCACGCTGTCAGCCGAACAAATCGCCGAGGTCGAACGAGTCTGCTTGGAATCCGACACCACGCTGGCCGAAGCGGCCGCCTGCCACCAAATCCTGACGATGGTGCTGGGCCAGCCCGCACGGGTGAGCGATGGATTGAAGGAACGGATCTACACGTTGCCCGCCAGCGAGGCGCTTCGCAACATGGAACAACAGATCGAACGGGCCCCCGACGCGAATCCTTCCAAATCGATCTCCAGCGCGGAAACCGCTTCGTATTCTTCGCTGGACATTCCTGCCAACGAAAAGGCGGCGGCAGACGCATCCGGGGACCCCACCATCGGTCAAGACGACACGCATGCGGCCACCCCGATCGCTCCGGTCGGCCCCAGCGACTCGGGCGTGGCGGACGCGCCAACGCGATTGCGGAACCCGGTCGGACATGCCGCCAACCCGTCCTCGTCGCGATCCGAAGCCGAATTGGTCGCCCGAACCACACGCGCAATGATGCGAGAGGACGGCTACGGCGGCATGGTGCGTCCCTCGCGAATCACACCCTGGCTGGTTTCATTGGCCTTGGTCGCCGTGCTGCTGTTTTCGTTGGGCAAGATCTTCGCGCCCTTGATCGAGCAACGCATCGCTGATCGAGACACAGTGAACGACGATGCCGTGACTACTCCCGATACATCCGAGCAAACCCCCGCCGCCACGCCCTCGGGTCCCGCACCGCCTGTTCCGGGCTCGCCACCGACCACACCCATCCCCGACGAGGCGTCCGCCGAAACAAGCTCGGAAGAAACAGTCCCATCACCCCAAGAGGATTCGGCGACCGGCGATGTCCCGATGACCACCGCGCAGACGCCAGCGGAAACGACCACGCCTGAAACCGATGTGGTCGACACCGCCCCAGCCTCCACACCAAACACCAGCGCCGATGCCCCGGACGTCACGCCAGCCGAGATGACCGACACGGCCGAAGTCGCACCGCCGAAGCCGCCCGAGACACTTCCCGCGGAAACGGCACCAACCGCCGACGCCACCGCGACAACTCCACCCGAAGTGGCGGAGGTTTCCAACGTTGCCAGTGGCACGGAAGTCGCCCATCTGGTCAACGGCCAATCGGTCGTCCTGGTTCAGAACCCCACCGCGAACTCGGCCGAAGCCAGCGAGGAGGCTGACGCGGTCAAGACCGCTGGCTGGCGTCGATTGTGGCCTGCACTGGCAGAGCCCGAGGATGAATCCGCGGAAGCGAATCCAGAAGCCGCCCCAGACGATCGCTTGCGTTTCGTCGGTGCCAGCCAGACCGTCTTGGCCCCTTCGTTGTACCGCCCGATCTTGGCGGGTGACCAAGGCGTCGAATGGACATTGGCGGGTCCCACACGCCTGACCATCTCACATACCCAGTCCGTCGCGGCGACTCCATCCACTGCCACCATCGAGGAACCAGACGCCATCGATTCCGAAGAACCCGGTGACGACGCCCAGCCGCCCGAGACGGAGCCAACCCCATCCGTCACGACGGTCACCCGTTTGCAGGACGGCCGCTTGCTGCTGGCATCCACGCGAGACAACGTGACCGCCACTTGGGAATTGGGTCCACGGACGATCGAGATGACGATGCCGGAATCCCAAACCGTGCTGGCGATTGAGATGACGCACCTGCGACCTCTTGGTATGGACCCGCGAGTTCCCGGCAACCGAATGCCGATCTACCGAGTCACGGCGGTTCAGGGCTCCGTCCAACTGAAGGACCAAGCCTCAACTCCAATCGACGGTGACGCGGAATCAGCCCCCGAGGTGGTGACCTTGGAACCGAACCAGCAATGGCGGGGACGCGGCACCGGGGAAGCAGAGGTCAGCGACGTTGAACGATTGCCCAACTGGATCGATCCTCCTGAAAAAGCGGACCTGCTGGTCACCTCCGCTCGAGAAGGGTTGCTGGAATTTGTCAGCCGCGATGGTTCGTTCGATGACAAACAATTGGAAAAGGAACTGCGGGAAGCAATGGCGTTTCGCCGCGTCGAAGTCTCGGCCTTGGCAGCTCAAACGTTGCTGATGATCGGACGAGCGGACGTGTACTTCGGTGCCACCGGCATCCTCAGCACGCCCCGTCATCGCCTGTACTTCACCGAGCACTTCCAGCAACTCCGCCAACACATGGCGTCCGACGCGGAAGCAGCCAAAGCCATCGACAACGCGATCCAGCAAGCCGAACAGGCCGATGGAGAAACTCTGTTTGAATTGTTGGTGGGATACAACAACGAACAACTCGAGGCCGGTGCGGATGCCAAGTTGGTCGAGTACCTGAGTTCGAGTTCCATGTCGGTCCGCGTGCTGGCGATTGAAAACTTGCGAGACATCGTGGGCGACACCCTGGGGTACCGTCCCGACCAAGAAAACGTGTCGCGTCGAAACAGCGACATCAAGAAGTGGCAAGCACGACTGCGCCGCGGCGACATTCGGTACACAGCCGAGGATTGATGCCACGACGACGCCTGTCACCGCGCCGCGGCTTTGGGGCGGAGGAGCTGCGGCCGAGAACTCGGGTTGAAACCCGAGCCTGACAAATGTCATCGCTCCGCGGTTGAAACGTTCCCGGCAACAGTCGCGGAGCGACGGCATGGGACAGCCTTGGGTTTCAACCCAAGGTGCCCAAGATTGCCATGCATCGGCAAGTCGCGGAGCGACGACAGGTGCCCCTGCATCACGACACCTGTCACCGCTCCGCGGTTGGGACGGGCATGATGCCCAAGCAGCAAAAATTTGTGTCGTGATCGTGCGGTGGATAAGATGCTTGGCCCCTCCCGTTCTTCTCGCCTTTCCCCATCGAGATTCCCACCATGATTTTGTTGCCACGTGCCTTGGCACGCACCGCCGTGCTCGCCTTCGTTGCCTCCATGATTGCCTCTGTCGGAATCGATTCGGCGGCGGTCGCTCAAACGCCATCGACCATCGGCCGAGTGGAACGACTCGATGATTCGCTCAATCAGTTCCTCGCAGTGGATGTCAAGATTGAAGTCCTGGCGGCCGGGTTCACTTGGACCGAAGGCCCGGTTTGGGTTCCCGCTCAAGAGGACGGTCAAGAAGACGCGTTGCTGTTCAGCGACATCCCACGCAACACGATCTATCGCTGGAGCAAAAGCCAAGGCGTGGAGTTGTTCTTGGAACCCAGTGGCTACACCGGCAACACGTACTACGGGTTGGAACCGGGCAGCAACGGGTTGATGCTGGACGCGAAAGGCCGTTTGGTCATGTGCGAGCATGGCGACCGACGCGTGTCGGTGCTGACGATCGGCGGTGGCAAGCAAACGATCGTCGACAACTACCAAGGCAAACGGCTGAACAGCCCCAACGATCTGGTGTTTGACCAAGCCGGCAACCTGTACTTCACCGACCCGCCGTATGGATTGCCCGAGCGTGCCGAAGACAAACGACGCGAATTGGATTTCTGCGGCGTGTACCGCGTCTCAACGTCGGGTGAGGTGACGTTGTTGACGGATTCCATCGCGCGGCCAAACGGCATCGGCTTGTCGCCAGATGAGAAGACGTTGTACATCGCTCAAAGCGATCCCCAAGAACCCACTTGGATGGCTTACCCGTTGAAGTCCGACGGCTCTCTTGGTGAGCGACGAGTGCTCGGCAACGCCAGCGATGCGATGAAGGAATTCCCCGGCCTTCCCGACGGCATGGCCGTTCATAGCCAGGGGACCTTGTTCGCCAGCGGTCCCGGCGGAATCTACGTGATGACTCCCGATGGCAAGTTGCTCGGCCGGATCCTCACCGGCGGGCGGACCAGCAACTGCACCTTCGACAGCGACGAAAAGTGGCTGTACATGACCGCCGACGACAAACTCTGCCGAATTCAGATTGGCCACTGATCGCTCCGCGGGGCAAGGTGCCAGGCACGTTCCCCGGCACGGAGCTTCCCTTGGGTTGCGAAATGTTTGCTATTGGCGTTCCGATCGCGAATGCAATTTTTCTTCTGGCTTCTGTCTTTCTTCATCCCGGTAGGGATTTCAGATGGTAGCCGGGGGTTGCTGCGTAGCAGCGTACCCCCGGAAAACGAGCTTCCATC